>DASVBS010000080.1 GCA_036375715.1 Longimicrobiaceae bacterium
CCAGCTATGACGTAGTCTTCCACGTCGACCTGCTCAGTCACTTTCCGGATCCGATCAGGGCGCTCAAAGCAATGGCGAGCCTGCTTCGCCCCGGTGGAGTACTCTGTTTCGAGGTAGGTATCTTCGCCGGACTCTCGCCTCGTTGGTATCGCTGGATCGGACGGCTCGGATACCCTCAACATCGATGGTTCTATTCCGAAGCCGCGATACACCAGCTACTCGACCGAGCAGGTCTGAAGGTCGACGCAATGAAGCGATTCGGGCTATTTCCCGCGACCATCCTGAGCACTGTAGGGAACCGATTCCTGCGAAGCCCGGAAGACAAGCCGCGCGGACGGGACGGAAGACCCGCTCCCACCAGAGGTTTGAACAAGATATACAGCCGGCTTCAATACCTTCTGCGCTACCGTATCGGTGCATTCGTCCCGCCCGTCGGCCCCCACGCCGTGTTCGTGACCGCCAGTCCGAAAAGTTGATCGCCATCGCACTGCCGATCTCCGGCGGGCATACTCTGCACCTGAAGGACAAATGGACGGTCCTATCAGGGTATACTTCCTGGCTCACCAGCTGGGACGCTTCGTCTCGGACTTCGGCGCCCTTCCTCGCTACCTCACGCGTCGGGGTATCGCCGCGACCGTTTTCGTACCCGAGCACCCGCGCACCATCCGAGCTGGCTGGTCACGACCCGATCAGATCGCGGCCAGCCGGCGGCGACTACCGGAGAGCACCGACGTCCGCCAGCTCCCGTTCGACCGGGAGGCTCTAAGCCTATCCGCTCTCCTTCGCACGGCCTGGGTAGTGTACCGGGTTGCACAGAAGAGCGTTGCGGCCGCCTATGTCCTGTGCGGATTCGTGCCCAATGTCGTGTGCGGTCTTCCCCTGCGCCTGCTGGATCGTCCTTGCGTATTCCTCGTGACCGGGCTGGGCAGCGCTTTCGATGCTCCCACCTGGCGCAGGCGCTGGTCCCGGTTCGCTGCCGCGTCGCTGTATCGCTACCTCTTCGCTGGCAAGAACAGTCGGGTGATTGTGCACAATCACGAGGACCGTGACTATCTCGTCCACGAGTTGCACGTGGCCCGCTGGCGGGTGGAGGTGACACCGGGATGCGGGGTCGATCCCGAAGAATATCCGTGGCTTCCTCCTCCTCCACCTCGTTCCAGAAAGATCGTTCTCGTACCGGTTCGGCTATTGAAGGAGAAGGGAGTGCTGGACGCGGCTGCAGCCTCCGCGAGGCTGCGGGCGCGTGGCATCGACCACGAGATGTGGTTCTCCTGTTCCGTCGATCCTGGCAATCCCTCCTCGCTGACTGAACCCGAGATCGAAGCGCTGAAGCGAGACATTCCCACCATTCGCTTCGTGGGATACCAGCCCACCACGCAGCCCCTCTACGCTCAATGTGACGTGGTTCTCATTCCCACCCGCTATCGCGAGGGGCTCCCCACCGCCATCCTCGAAGCTGCTGCATGCGGACGACCCATCGTCGCGACAGACAATGTGGGGTGTCGAGAGTTCGTCGAAGACGGTCGAACGGGCCTACTGGTCTCCCCCGGGGACCCCGAGGACATGGCGCAGGCTCTTTCCCGCCTACTGACTGATCACGATCTCGCCGAGGACCTCCGCAGGGATGCATACCAGAAATTTCTCTCGGGATATACCAAGGCGGTGATGGTCAAGAAGACGATGGACACTCTCGCCGCGCTCGGCGTGCCCCTGAGGCGTCGTCCTGAGTCAGATCGAGCGAGCCGTCCGGTCCCCCCTCGCCTTCAAGCCTCCCCTGCCGGCGAGATCCACCTGCATACAGGGAGCACACGATGACACGATCCGTAGCGCAGTTATCCTTCGATCGATGCAACCTGCAGGACCTCTCCCTTGAACAGCGACGCGCCCACCACGGGCAGGGTGAGATCAGCTTCCGAAGGATCGTCGAGCGTGGTGAGGTCTCCGGTCCCTGCAACTTCATCGATTACGCCGTTGTACCCCCCGGCGCATCGATTGGTGAGCACCGTCACCGGTCCGACGAGGAGGAGTTCTACCTGATCCTGGAGGGAGAGGGGACGATGTGGCGCAACGGGGAGGAGTTCCGCGTACGCAAGGGGGATCTCATTCGCAATCCACCGAACGGGTTGCACCGACTGGAGAACCGAGCGGATCGTCCGCTTCGACTGTTCGTGTTCGAGCTGGCAGTGATCCCATGAACGTCGTGGGCCTGGTGATGGCCGGCGGCCGCGGCGAGCGCGCGCGTCGATCGATCGCGGACATTTCGAAGCCGCTTCTCGAAGTCGGCGGGGTGACCTTGATCGAGCGCAACCTTCTCGCCCTGGTGGAGGCAGGCTTTCGGAAGCTCGTGGTCTCGGTGTCGGCAGCCGATTCCGCGCTCAGTTCCTTCGTGGCAGACCGGTGCGGGACGCTGGTCGGATCGTGGGGAGGATCGCTAGAGCTGCTGGCTGAGCGCTGGCCGCGGGGAAACATCGGGTGCGCGGCCGAGCTGCGGGGTCGCGGCGCGACGGTCCTGGTTGTCTTCGCCGACAACCTTACGAGCATGAGCTTGCACTCGATTGTGCGGTCGCACGTCGAGCACGACGCGGATCTCACCCTGGCGACTCACCGGGAAGCAATTCCCATCCCCTACGGAGAAGTTCGCGTCCGCCAGGGGCGGGTGACGGAGTACTCGGAGAAGCCCGTACACCGCGTCCTGATCTGTAGCGGCATCGCCGTCCTAGGAGAGCGAGCGCTGGCCGCCATTCCCGCGGACGAAGCGATGGGCATCTCCCAGCTCGCACGGAAGCTCATCGACCAGGGAGCGCTGGTGCGCGAATATCGCCATTCCGCATCCTGGGTAGACGTAAACGATGCTGCCTCCCTCAGCCGAGCGGAGCTCCTGTTCTCCAGATCGCAGCGCGAATTCACGCCCCCGTCCAACGACCCGCGCGCCGACCGTTCACGACCGCTCGTCGAAGCCGGCGCTCCCCATACGTCGCGAAGGCCTGGATGACCGGCAACCGCGTTCTCATCACCGGCGTACAAGGATTCATCGGGTCGTACCTGACCGCCCACTGGTTACAGTGCGACACGACGGCCACGATTATCGGCGTCGGTCGTTCGCCGGAAGCTTTCCATGCCTTCACACACGAGATCCGCCCCGCGGAGACTCCCTTCAAAGCCCCCCTACCCGAGGCACTGATACACGCGCGGCGGGATGAGCGGTACAGCTATCACAGCCTGGACCTGCGTGACCGCGCGGCGGTGAGGCGACTGATCGAGGACTGTTCCTTTACGCATATCGTTCATCTCGCCGGCTCTCTTCGGGACGAACCGGCCGAGCAACTGTTCACGAATAATGTCCTGGCGACGGCCACCCTGCTGGAGTGTATCGCCGAAACGGCCCTTCCCCCTCCGCGCATCGTCATCGCTTCGACAGGATCCGTGTACGGAAAGGCCGGAGGCGGTGCACCTCCGCGAGGACCCGCGCCGGAGCAGCCCGTCGATCTGTATTCCACCAGCAAGCTAGCCACCGAGCAGGCCTCCAAGATCCTGGCAGCACGTCACGCCCTTCCTCTGCTCCTTGCTCGCATCTTCAATGTTGTCGGACCAGGTCAGGACGAGCGTCACCTCTGCGGCTGGCTTGCGCGCCAGATTGCTCAGATCCGAAACCGGTATCAGGCACCGGAGATCAGGGTGGGTCCGCTGGATACGACTCGAGATTTCCTCGACGTGCGTGAGGTGGCACTCGCCCTCTATTTGCTCGCCACCCGGGGTCGCGCGGGGGCGACGTATGACGTGGGATCGGGTGCGGAGACTCCCGCCGGCCGGGTACTCGAGCACCTCTGCGAGATCGCCGGCCTGGATGGCTCCCTGACCATACGCAGGCTCCCTGCGCGGGCGGCCGATATCCCCAGGCTGGTGGCGGATACTGCACCACTTGCCGAGCTCGGCTTTGCCCCGGAAATACCGCTCCGCACCAGTCTCGTGGACCTGCTCACCTATTATGAAGATATTCTTCTAGCCCGACGTCCCCACCACCTCTCCAGCCGACGATTGCCCGGTGCCGCAGATGCGGAGCTACCGGGCGTCTCTCTGCTGGAAGTACGCAATCAGCGGGAGCATCGCTATACGATTCATGTTGGGCCGGATATTCTGCAGACATTACCCCAGCTTCTGGCTCGCGCCTATCCGGGAGTCCGTATGGCGGTGCTCACGGATGATCGTGTTTTCGCCCTGCTCGGCGAAGCATTCGTGCGCGATCTCTGTTCGGTCGACATCGCGACTGTACCCATTGTAGTCGAGCAAGGGGAACAATCGAAATCACTCCACGTGCTGTCGTCGATTGCGGAACAGCTATTCCGTGGCAAGCTGGACCGCCGGGGCCTGCTGCTGAACCTGGGTGGCGGCATGATCACCGATCTCGGCGGGTTTGTGGCCGCCACCTACATGCGCGGCATTCGCTACGCCAATGTTCCCACCACATTGCTGGCACAGCACGATGCAGCCGTGGGTGGTAAAGTGGCGGTCAATACTCCCTGGGCGAAGAACTTCCTGGGAGCGTTTCACGATCCGGCGGCGGTCTACTGTGACACCGCCGCGCTGAGATCATTGGATGCGCGCGCGATCAGCTCCGGTATCGCCGAGGCCATCAAAGTGGCCATCATCCGCGAGCCCGATCTCTTCGGCTTGCTGGAACGAGAGGAGCGCGCCATTCGGGAGCTCCGCGATGCGGCTGTGCTCGGGGAAGTCGTCCTCCGGGCGACGAAAGCGAAGATCGAGTTGCTCGCCCCCGATCCTTTCGAGGCGGACCTGCGGCGCGCTCTGAATCTCGGTCACAGTTTCGCGCACACACTCGAGACGACGCTCGGCTACCGCCGAATCCTTCACGGTGAGGCAGTCGGATTCGGGATTGCCGTGGCCGCGGAGATCGCTTGTTCGCGGGGGGTGTGCGACCGGACCACAGCCGATCGAATTCACCAACTGTTGGCTGCCTACGATCTGCCTCCGCGGGTGGAGATGGAGGATCTGTTGAGTGCCATCGATCACATGGCGGCGATCCGACTCATCCGCGGGAATCACCTGCACTTCGTTCTGCCCGAGGGAATCGGTGCAGTGCGGATCGTGCCTGACCTCTCGCGAGACGAACTGCGCCAGGCTCTGGAGGCGATCGCCGAACATCCGACACTCGGCAATTGCATCGCGGCGTGACCGATGGAAGCGACCCTTGGAGTGGACCTGGGCGGTACGAAGTTGCTCGCCACAGCGAGCGACCGCACGGAGAATGTCGTCGCCAGTTTCCAGCACGCGACCGGCCCTGCTTTCCGACCGGAACAGATGCTGACCGTGCTCCGATCCATTCTTGCGAAGCTTTCCACCAGCGGAGTCCGCGTTCAACGTGTCGGCATTGGCTTTCCCGGTCTGGTCGAACGGCATTCGGGACGAGTGCATTCATCCGTGATTCTGCCCACCTGGCGGGACTACCCGCTCGCAGAACGCGTCGAAGACGACCTCGGAGTCCGGTGCTATGTCGACAATGACGTGAATGTTGCCGCCCGAGCCGAAGCCAGGGAACGCAATCTGGGCCGCGGCGATAGCATGCTGTTCGTGTCCATCGGAACCGGCGTCGGGGGAGCGCTCGTGCTGGATGGGCGGATATGGGAAGGCGCCTCCGGCCTGGCAGGAGAGATCGGCCATGTGAGCATTTCGCGGACTGGCCCGAGGTGCCTCTGCGGACGTCGAGGGTGCGTGAACCTTTTCGCGTCAGGCACCGCCATTGAAAGACAGCTCCGGCATCAGAGCGCAGGGGTGGCGCTCGCCCACAAGCGAGATCCGTCGGTGGTCAGTGTGGTGAGGAAGGCGGCGCAGGCGCTGGGAATCGCGGTTGGGAGCGCCATGAACCTGCTCAACCCGACATTGGTGGTGCTCGGAGGAGGAGTCGCGCAGTACGGAGCGGCGTATCTGGAGGCCGTACGCGACGCGGTCGCGCGGGAAGCGTTTCCGGAAATTGCCCAAGCATGCCGGGTGGAGCTGACTCGCGCAGGCTACGCAGCCGGAGCCTACGGCGCAACAATCCTGGCCGGTGAAGCCGAGGTACGGTCGCGCACCGCGGGGCCGGCGCTGGCGAGGCCCAGCCACTGATGGGTACCATTGCTGAATGTGCGAAAGTCGCTCTGATCGGTGGCGGTGTCTACGTAGCCAGGCTATGTGAGCTGCTCGCCGCCACAAGCCCGCTCCCAAACCTCCATCTTTCTCTCGTCGCTCGACGTGCCAACCGGCTGCGGGTGATCGCGGAGCATGCCAAGCGCCGCGTTCGATTGCACCGCACCGATTGGCAACTCACTGCACATGTCGATATCGAGTCGGCCGTCGCAGGCGCGAGCTTGGTAGTCTTGCTGATCCGGGTCGGCGGCCTCCGAGCGCGATTGTACGACGAGACGTTCCCGGAGCGCTTTGGGCTGGTGGGGGACGAAGGGCTCGGCGCGGGAGGCATGGCCAACGCCTGGAGGACCCTGCCGGTGCTCACAGCGATAGCGGATACGCTCCGTCGTGTCGCGCCGAAGGCGCCCGTGGTGAACCTGGTTGCTCCGCTCGGGATCACCACACGATTGTTGCTGGACGAAGGGCTGCGGGCTTTTGGTATTTGCGAGCTTCCCCATACGACGCAGCAGAGATTGCTCTCGGCCCGGGGCGATCACCGAGGAGCGCGGTTGCACTATGTGGGGCTCAACCACCTCGGCTGGTTCTGGGGCGCCAACGCGGCCGGAGAGGTGGCACTCCACGAAGCAGTGCGATTCGGACTCGTCGAACAACGCGTTCTGCGCGAATTCGGCGCCGCCCCGCTGCATTACTACTACCGGATCTATGATCCCCCCGCAGCGCTACGGCTGGGCGTGAACGCGCCCCGCGGGCGGGCTCGTTGGCTCATATCCCTGGACCACCACATTTACCGACGCATCCGTTGCGAACCGGGAGGCGACGTGCCGGAATACGGTGAGCGGCCGACGCCGTGGTTCGAGCACGCGATCATCCCGGTGATGACTGCGTTGCTCAGCGGTGGTACCCATGTTGGCTTCGCCGATTTCGTCGTCGAGCCGCAAATGACATGGGCTCCGCGAGGCGTCGTGGTAGAGGTGCCGGCGGCAATTGCCTCCGGTACCGCCGTGGCCGATTCCCTACCCCACCCGCCGCCACGCGTGGTCGACTTCCTCTCCAGAGTTGCCGAGGCCGAAGACCTCACCTACCGCGCCGCCATCAATCGAGACCGAAGAAGAATGAAGGCGGCGGCACGCCTGCTAGCGCGGCGACTCGAACCACCTCTCCTCGATGAGTTGACGAACGCGATCTGCGGCGGCGTCAGCCCCTATGTCGCGGAGCCGCTGCCCTCCGACAATATCGCCCTATGAAGCTCGGTGTCTGCCTGCAGGCGCTCTATCATCTTCCCTTTGAAGAAGCTATTCGAGCAGCCGCATCGCTAGGGTACGAAGCGGTGGAACTGCCCGTGGACAGCAGATCACCATTCGTTGACCTGGAAGCTGCTTTGAATGGTGACTGGAAGCGGATTCAAAGGGCGATTGAAGCTGCCGGTCTTGAGATTTCCGCCCTCTCCAATCATCAGGAGGGCCAGCTGCTGCTCGGCCCTCACGGAGAAGATACCGATCCGATTTTCAAGGGGTCGCCGAAAGCCAAGATCGACTACGCAGAGCACCGTCTCCGCTGCACCGCGGATCTGGCAAAGCTGCTCGACGTCACCGTCGTCTGCGGGTTCACCGGATGTGAAGACTACTCGAGGTGGTTTCCCTGGCCGCTGGCTGATGGGTACGAACGGATGGCCTCGGTATTCCGTGAACGCCTCCTCCCCATCCTGGATCACTTCGACGCCCGTGGCGTGCGTTTCGCCCACGAATGTCATCCCCGGCAGTTCGCGTACAATCTCGAGACCGCGCTCTGGACAGTCGATCTCCTGGACGGACATTCAGCGTGGGCATTCAACCTCGATCCCGGCAATTTAGCCCTGGCGGGTGTGGACCCGGTGGTGTTCGTCTCCGAGTTGCGAGACCGCATCGTGCACGTGCACGCCAAAGACTGCGAGCGAGTCGCGCACAACATCGATCGCTCGGGACTGCTCGCACATGGCCCCTGGAACCGACCCGATCGCGGATTCAGGTTCAGGGTTCCGGGTTGGGGAGGGATCCCCTGGAAACGATTGATTTCCGAGCTACAGATGCGCGGCTACCGCGGCGTCCTCGCCGTCGAGCACGAGGATCCCACTATGGATCCGATCGAGGGGCTGGAGCAGGCGCGGGACTACCTTCAACCAAAGCTGCTCCGCCGCCCACCGCCACAGACAACGTGGTGGTGACGAACTCCGGCTCCACCTTCTACGCCTGCTTCTACCTCCGACTGACGGGTTGGAGGCTTCGCTTCCCGTAGACCGCGGTCGGAAGCGCAAACCCCGCCCGGCGCCATCGGGCACCGGGCGGGTATGAACGGCGGGACTCAGGTCACGCCTTCCCCTCGGCCTTGTACTCGCGCAGGAACCCTTCGAAGAGGCGCAGGTGCTGTTCCTCGTCGTGCAGGATCCCGATCACCATGTCCTGCGTGACCCAATCGAATCCCTCGCACGCCTCAATGATGCCGTTGTAGAAATCGATGGCCCCCTTCTCGGCCTCGATCACCCCCTTGATGACGTGCACGATGTCGGTCTGCTCGCTGGGGGGTTGCAGGTAACTCTGCTCCGCCTTGAACTCGAGCGAGCCGGGCACCACCCCCCAGAGCTCCTTGATGCGAGCCGCGAACTGCCGGGCGTGACCCAGTTCCTCCTCGATGTCGGATTGCAGTGATTCGATGATCTCCTGGGCCCGTACGCCATCCGGATTGGTCGAGTTGGTGATGTAGTTCATCACCGTCTCGATCTCCATCCAGTACGCCTTCTTCAACAGCTCGACGATCTGCTCGCGCTTCTCACGGTTTTCCTCGGCGAGAACGCCGCGATCCAGTGCGGGTGAGGTCATGATCTCCCGAACGTGTCTGGTTTGTGTCCTGCTGGTTGCTGACGTTCGGTCGCACTGCGAAGGTCGTACCGCCACGGTCGGCCCGCGAAGCAGACCGACGGGGACCGGATGTTTGTTCACGTTCGTCCAACCGAAGGCCCGCGGCGCGACGTCCCATCATCGCCGTGCCTTCAACACGCTCGCGCTGAAGCGCGATTGCACGTCGCGTTACCCCACCACCACTGGTCGCCTGGGAGTGAGCGGAACGACGTCCGCAAAGTAGAACCCCTCTCGCTCCACGATCTCACCCACGACGGCCTCCACGCTCGATCGGAAGCCCGGGCCGGCGAGCACGCAGGTGTGGAACTCGCCGTTCTCGCCGCAGGGATCGATTTCCTCCGGCAGGTCGCTCAGGAACTCATGGTCGAAGCGTCGCCCGACGAAGCGGCGGGCCAGCTTCGCGGCATCGACGCAGGTGACGACCGCCTCGAGCCCTGAGTCAATCATGCGGCGGGCGAGTTCGCCGGTTGGTTCGCCCCACAGGGGGAACAGGGGCTCCAGGCCGGTTCCGTCCATCTGGCGGACCCGGTAGTCACGAATCTCCTCCAGAAAGAGGTCGCCAAACGCCACATGGGTCACTCCCTGTGCTCGAGCGGCATCCACCGCAGCGCGCATGCGCTCCTCGTAGACCTCGTTCGGGCAGGGCCAGGGGAGTGGAACGATCTGCACGGGCAGGCCCACAGCTTCGGCCTGGGCCTCCAGGACCGTCCTCCGGGTGGCGTGCATGGCGACACGATCGTGGGTGCTGTTCACCGTGGTGAGCAAGCCGACCACCTCCACCTCCGGATCGGCGAGCAGGCGGTGCAGGGTCCACGCGCTGTCCTTTCCCGAGCTCCAGGAGAGGAGGACGCGGCGCAGGGGTCCATGCCCGGTGGAAGCTGCTTGGCTACGCGCGATCCCGTCTGGTGAGCTCATCCTCTGGTATCCTCTGGTCGATTCGGAGATCCGGCCGGAGCGCCGGCGACGGAGTTCACCGCGTGCAGCGCATCGGGATTCGTAGCCTGCCCTGCTCCGAATATGCGCTCCAGCAGCGACGCCAGCACCCTGCCCGCCCGAAACCCCGGATCGAGCGCCGGATCGTAGATGGTGACCTGCATGCCCAGCATGCGCGGATGGTGCGCCAGAGGGATGAGCAGCTCGACCAGCTCGTCGATGCCGGGACCGCCGGGCACGGGCGAATCGACGGCCGGCATGAGATCGGGGTCGATGACGTCCGCATCCAGATGGACCCAGAACCCCTCGATCCCCTCGCGGGTGACGCGTTCCAGCGCGCGGTCGGCCGCGGCGACAAAGCCCATCCTACGTACCTCGTCGTCCGTCAGGTCGAGCACCCCGTGTCGGGCGAGCGCCTTCTGCCCGTACCACTCCTCCTGGTCGCGCCGCGCCACGACCACGGCATCCGCGCCGTGGACCAGCGGCCCATCGGGGTGCAGCCGGGCCAGCGGAGAATCGCCCCGTCCGACTGCCATCGCCAGGCACATGCTTGCTGCGGACCCGGTGGTCGACTCCTGCGGAGTGGCGAAATCGGCGTGAGCATCCACGTACACGAGCCCCACCCGGCGGTGCGAGGCCCTGAGGCCGAGCAGCGAGCCGAGGACGATACTGCAGTCGCCGCCGATCACCAGGGCTTTCCGGCCACCGGCGGTTGCCGCCGCGACCCGCTCCGCGAGAGCACGACTGTATTCTACCAGACCCGCCTCGTTGCGCACCTGACCCGGAGTGCGCACCCGGTCCTGATAGGGTCCGGGTCGGAGATCGCCCAGGTCAACCGCGCCCAGGGCCGCCGCGAGACCCAGCTCCCGCAGGGCGGCGGGCGCGCGACCGAGGGCTCGCTCCTGCCCACCCTCATCGTACGGACGAATACCGATCGAAGAGGCGGCACCCACCAGCGCCAGGTTGCTCTCCGACGCTCCCGTACTCGAGCCGGTTGGATTCATCTTGCCCCCTCTCTCTGTAACTGGTTAAGATGAGTTCACTGGTTACATAGGAGTGCACGAGGGCCGTGTCAAGGATGCAAGGCTAATGTCCGAAGATCGTCTGGCCGAGGATCGGGGGATGGGAAGCGGGGTGGTCAAGCGGGTCGGGGGAAGGCTCTGTCTGGATTTCGTGAACTCGGTGCGCGCGCGGCTTCCCGGTGGGACGGATTCGGCCGGCCGGGAGTGGATGGATCGCATCGCCGACGAACGCATCACCTCCTACGCTGCACTGGTGCGGTGGGGAGCGGCGGCCGGGGCGATCAGCGATGGGGATGCCTCGGCGCTGCTGCGTACCGGTACGGAGCAACCGGAGGCGGCCCAGACCGTCCACGCGAGAGCCCTGGCGCTGCGCGAAGCGATCTACCGGATCTTCAAGGCCGCGCTCGAGCGTTGGCCGATCCCATCCGGCGACCTGGCCGTCCTGAACGACGAAGTATGGATCGCGCGGGGGCACGAGAAGATCGTGGCCGCCGTGCATCCGCGCTGGGAGTGGACGAACAGCACTGAGGACCTCGACCACGTGCTCTGGCCGATCGCCGTGGACGCCGCGGCGCTCCTCACCTCGCCAGAGCTGGGGCGCGTAGGTCAGTGTCCGGGGACCGAATGTGGCTGGCTCTTCCTCGACCGCAGCCGCTCGGGTCGGAGACGCTGGTGCGACATGGCCGACTGCGGCAACCTGGCCAAGGTGCGGCGTCACCGGGAGCGGGGGCGAGGGAGCAGAGCAAGCAGCTGAGCTGCCGCGAACATCGCCGAAGCTCGATCGGAGGTAGAGGGTTCGCGCCAGAGCGGCCACTCTGCTACCTTCCGAGGCCTCGAGGTCGTCCGTCCTGGTGGCGGACGACCTGTAGGCGTTTCACCACCCCGGTGGCCCGCGGCGGCCAGGACAAGACGCTTTGACGCGCCCGACGCATGCGGTTCCCGTCCGGCGCTCTTCACTGCGACAGAAGCATCACAAGGATGAGCAAACATAAAGACCGTTCCGACCGGACCCACCTGCCGGTCGCTCCATCCATGGACGCCGCGACCGCGAGCGTCCTGGTTCCCGACGAGGATACGATCCGACCTACACGCCTTGTCCGCCTCACCGCCGTGGCTGTGGTCCTGGGAATCGGCGGCGGGGTGGTCGCGTGGATCCTGCTCGCCCTCATCTCCCTGATCACCCACCTCGTCTTCAGAGGGGAGATCTCGACGGCGGAGCCGGTGATCGAGCCCGGATCGGTTACCCTGTGGGTTCTGCTCGTCCCCGTGATCGGAGCGATCGTCATCGGCCTGATGGCTCGCTTCGGCTCGCCGGCCATCCGCGGCCACGGGATCCCGGAGGTGATGGAGCGTGTGCTCCACGGCGAAAGCCGCATCGCGCCCCGTCTTCTTTTTCTCAAGCCCCTCTCGGCGGCGATCGCTATCGGCACCGGCGGTCCATTCGGCGCCGAAGGACCTATCATCGCGACCGGCGGAGCGATGGGGTCGCTGGTGGGTCAGGTCATGCGAATCACCGCCGATGAGCGGAAGACCCTGCTGGCCGCGGGGGCCGCGGCGGGGATGGCTGCGACCTTCGGCACCCCGGTGTCCGCGGTACTGCTGGCGATCGAGCTCTTGTTGTTCGAGTTCAGGGCCCGCTCCATCATCCCCGTTGCCTTGGCGGCTTCCGCCGCGACGGCCGTGCGACTGGTGCTGATCGGCTCGGGGCCTGTTTTCGCCATGCCGAATATCTCGGAGCAGAGCTGGCCGGCCCTGGTAGCATACGTGGTGATCGGGGCGCTGATCGGGCTTCTTGCGGTCGGCATCACCCGCCTGGTCTACGCGATCGAGGATCGCTTCGAGCGCCTTCCCGTCCACTGGATGTGGTGGCCCGCGATCGGAGCCGTAGTGGTGGGCGTGTGTGGCTACCTGGACCCGCGGATCCTGGGCGTCGGGTACGTGCACATCGAGGCGATCCTCTCCGGCACGGTGGTCGGTTGGAGCCTGCTGCGACTGGTCGGGCTGAAGTTCGTGGCCTGGTCGATCTATCTGGGAAGCGGTACGTCGGGCGGTACGCTTGCACCCTTGTTCATCATCGGCGGGGGCGTGGGCGCCGCGCTGGGCACCCTGGCCGCGGCGCTGCTGCCGGATGTGGGGATCAGCGTGCCGATTGCGGCACTGGTGGGGATGGCGGCGGTGTTCGCCGGGGCGTCACACGCCCTTCTCGCCTCGATTGTGTTCGCCTTCGAGGCCACGCGGCAGCCGCTGGGTCTCCTGCCGCTGCTTGCCGGGTGCAGCGCGGCGTACCTGATCTCCGTGGCCTTGATGCGCACGTCGATCATGACCGAGCGCCTGGCGCGCCGCGGGACGGCCGTGCGGCCGGAGTACTCGATCGACTATCTGTCCCAGGTGCTGGTCAGGGATACAATGAGCCGTGACGCCGTGGTACTCCAAGCCGACGAGACGGTGGGCGCGGTGCGCGAGAGGCTGCTCGACCCGCGTGCAGCCGGGGGGCACCACGGTTTCCCGGTGGTGAATGGAAACGGCGAGCTGATCGGCGTTGTCACCCGGAAGGATACACTCTCTCCCGATCTCGACCCGGACACCCCGCTGCGCAACCTGATCCGCCGGAAGCCGGTGGTGGCGCTCCCCGACAACACGCTGCGGGAGGCGGCCGATCACATGGTGAGGGAGCGGGTCGGGCGACTCCCCGTCGTGGACCGCGCCTCGGGGAAGCTCGTGGGGATCATTACCCGCAGCGACCTGCTGACGGCCCATGCCCGCAGGCTGCGGGCCCGCGATCAGGCGGAGCGCAGCCTGGCGTCGCGGCGGTGGCTGGTCACTGCCTACAAGCTCAGCGGGCGGCGAGGCGTCCGGGGAAGGCAATGACCTTCGCCTGATACTCGAGCTTCGCCGAGAGGCGCGGCGGAAAGAGCACCACCGGCACCGAGGAGCGCCGCAGCACTGAGCTAGAAACGCTTCCCAGGGCCGCGTGGAGCAGCGGACCCCGTTCGCAGACCCCCATCGCCACCACGTCCACCCGGGAGCCCTCGGCGATGCGCACGATCTCATCCCCCACAGCACGGCTCCAGGCGACGGCGCGGCGCAAGCGGAGCCGCGCCTCCACCTCGGGGATCTCGGCCGCCTCGCGGATCCCGCGGGCCAGGACGGGCGAGAAGTCGCGCCAATCGTTCGCGGAGCGGACCACGTGAAGAATCCGGACGTCGCAACGGTCGCGAATCGGATTCCCCATCGCCTCTCTCCGGAAATCGGCGATCCACCGCAGCGCGGTACGTAGTAGCCCCCTTTCCACGTCCGCCGCCCCGACCGGAAGCAGGACGCTCTCCCATGGCCAGGGCATCGGTCCGCGAGTGACCAGGCAGGGCACCGACGCCTCCTGCACCACCCGCTGTGCCGTTGTCCCCAGTAGATAGCTGCCGCGCAGCAGCCCGCGGTGCGGACCCACGATGATCAGATCGGCGCTGAGCTCCTTCGCCCGCCGGACGATGGCCTCGTGGGCCGGCAGGTGCTCCAGCTTGATCGTTCCCAGGCTGACGCCCGAGGGAGCAACCCTGGCGAGTTGCTCCTCCAGCGTGGTTCGCGCGTGTGCGAGCCTCCGCTGCAGGGCGGTCAAGCCAAAGCCGCGATCTACGAACGGCAGCCCCTGCTCTTCCAGCGCATGGACCGCGTGCAGCTCGGCGCCGACCTGACGCGCCAGATCTGCGGCCGCCTGGACGACCTCATCCGATCCCTCGCTGAGCTCGGTGGCCACGAGGATCTTCGGCACGACCATGTCGACCATCGCCTACCCACCTCCGGGAAAGAGACGATTTGCGCCCGGCCGGCGCCGTAGCGCACCCATCCCATCGGTCCCGGAGGGCGGAGGCGTGTTACAGAAGGCGGACTTTTCGCGGATGCGCGTGCGGCTTGTAACGCACCGCGCGTTGCGGAGACAGTACAGGTGAACGCAACGACCATGGCCCCCGGCGCGGAGGCGATTCCTACCGCGCCGGGGGCAAGCGCTTATGGGCGAGGGCGAACGAAATGAGCAGACGTTCCGGAACTGCGGTACCTGCCCGGAATGCTTGTCAGGGCCGAGGTGCCCACAACCCTCATAGGAGGAGGCCATGATCACCGAACTGAGCACCCGCATCCAGGAGCAGCTGGAGACTCTGGGGGAGGAACTGACGGAGAGGATCCCGCAGCAGCTCGGCACGGAAGTGTCAGAGACTCGTCGTGCGGCGCTCGTCGAGCGGCAGCGGGCCCTTCAGTCGCGGGTTCAGTACCTCGAGCGTATCGCCGCGGGTCTCGTGCTGGTCGATCCGGCGACCCTGCAGCCGGACCGCGTCGGCTTCGGGTCGAGGGTAGAGGTGGAGGACGTGCGAACCGCCGAGCGGATGACGTACACCATCATGAACGGCGAAGAGCTGGACCTCGACGCGGGGGAGATTTCGATCAACTCGCCGGTCGCACAGGCACTGCTAGGTCAGCCGGAAGGCGCGGTGGTCGACGTGGTGACCCCGCAGCGCGAGCGCCAGCTACGCATTCTGTCGATCACCACGATCTACGACGTGGTGGATGCGTCGGGTCTGGACAACGAGGCGGATTCCCCCCAGGATCCGGTCTCGGCCCTCGCCTCCTGAGTCCGCCTCTCACCGCGGTGGGAGCGGGCGGCGGGCAAGCGCGCCTCCGGAGGGGGCGCCCTTCGTCGATCCCGAAGAGGAGCGGCGGCCGATCTGGGCCGCCGCTCCTCTTTCTTCCAGGGAAGGCATCGCATGCGCGAGAACGACGAGAAGTTCCTGCGCGAGGCGATTCGCCTCGCAGGCGAAGCGCGAGCGTCGGGTAATCAGCCCTTCGGCGCCATCCTCATCGGCCCCGATGGCTCGGTACTCGGCGAAGGGCGCAATACCGCCGCCACCACCGGTGACCCCACCGGCCATGCGGAGATCAACCTCGTCCGTGAGGCCTGCCCGGGCATCGATCACACGCTCCTGGCCGGTGCTGTGATGTACGCCAGCGCCGAGCCCTGCCCGATGTGCGCAGGGGCGATCTTCTGGAGCGGCATCGGCCGGCTGGTCTACGGAGCGGGTAGCCGCAAGGTGTACGCGCTGCTGGGGGAGCCGCCCGACCAGTTCCGCCTCTCCTGCCGTGAAGTGCTCTGGAGTGGCCGGCGCCGCGTCCAGGTGGACGGGCCTCTCCTCGAGGACGAGGCGCTGGAGGTTTTTGCCGGCTACCGCAACGACGACACCGTTCGGAGGAATCGATGAGAACCGCGTGCATCGCCCTCTCTCTCCTGTGCACCATGGCCGCCTGCGCCGCAGGCCAGGAGCCCAGCCAGAGCACCCTGTTTCGCGACGTCACCGCGACCCATCTCCCACAGGCGCCCCAGTTGCACGCGCTCGACGGAGCCTTCGTGGATGTAGACGGCGATGGAGACCTCGACCTCGCGATCGCGGTCGAAGGAGGCGCGAACCGCCTGTACCTCAACGACGGCGAGGGGCGCTTCACCTGGCAGGAGGGCGCTCTGGGCACAGCCGCCGGCGACTACGAGCACGTCCTCAGCGCGGACTTCGATCGAGATGGACAGGCGGACCTGGTCTTCGTCGCGGAGGATACGGAAACGCACGCCTATTTCCTGGGCAGAGGCGACGGAACCTTCACTGACGTCAGCGATCGACTGCCGGGTCGTAGCGAAGGGAATGGCCTGGATGTGGGCGACGTCAACGGAGATGGCCTCCCGGACGTCGTGGTAGGCAATTCGGGCAGGGGCAGTGGGCAGGACTTCCTCTGGCTCAACGACCCGGAACACCCGGGGCACTTCATCGATGCCACCACCACCCATCTTCCCGCCGTCGACGACGGCACTCAGGATATCACCCTCGCCGATCTCGACGATGACGGGGACCTCGACATGGTCGTGGCGAACGAGGTGCCGCCCAGCCGGCTTCTGCTCAACGACGGGTCGGGGCGCTTCACCGATGCGTCGGACCGGCTGGACCTCCGCGTTCCGCTGGAGACGCGCCAGGCGCACGTCTTCGACGCGACCGGGGACGGTGCCCTCGACATCGTCCTGTTCAACCTCACCAGCAACGCTCGCGGGTGGGATAAGGATCCCCAGGTCCGGATCCTGGTGAACGACGGCAACGGCCGGTTTCAGGACGAGACCGAGGATCGCCTTCCCCCGAACCGATTCTCCGTGTGGGCGGGCACCCCCATGGACTTCAATCACGACGGCGCGATGGATCTGGTGGTCGGGCCGATCGAGGTACCCGGCTTCAACCCGCAGCGCGTACGGGCCTACCAGAACGACGGCAGCGGCCACTTCACGGACGTCACCGACGAGGTGATCCCGAGTGAAACGGTGGGGAGGAACTGGGGGATGGCCGTCGGAGACGTGAACGGAGACGGCGTGGAAGACCTCTTCATCGGAGGGTGGGGAACGCAGGCGAGGCTGCTGCTGGGCAGTCGGCGCTGAGCGAGCCGCCCGTCCGCCCGTTCACCCGCCCGCCAGCATCCGCAACCGCGCGATCAGCGCTTCATCCGTTGCTTCACGCAGGTCGTCCGCGGGCGCGGGGCGACCGCCGAAGGTGACGGCGGGGTTACGATAGGTCATCGCGCTCCGCCGCACGGACGTGCCGCGGACGTGGACCTCGCGCACCCCGGTGCCCGTCACGATGGACTGCACGTTGTGCTCGCGAATCCCTCCGCCGGCGAGCACAACGAGGCGGTCCCCGGCCCGCTCCACCATCCGCCGGAGGATTTCGATTCCCGCATCCGCCGTTGCCGCCCGACCGGAGGAGAGGACGCGGTCCACGCCGATCTCCAGGAGCGCATCGAGCGCCTCGTCCGCGTCTCGGGTCACGTCGAAGGCGCGATGAAAGGTCACTGCCAGCGGCCGGGCCTCCTCGACTAAGACGCGGGTGCGCTCCACGTCGACGGTGCCGTCGGGACGCAGCAGGCCCAGCACCACTCCGGAGGCCCCGAGCTCAGCCGCCCGCGTCACATCCCTGCGCATCACCTCGAACTCGAGGTCGGAGTAGAGGAAGTCGCCGCCGCGCGGGCGGATGATCACGAAGACAGGAATCGAGATGCGCTCCACGCAGAGCTCGATCATCCCCGCGCTCGGCGTCGTGCCTCCCTCGACGAGATCGTCGCACAGCTCCACCCGATCCGCCCCACCAGCCTCCGCCGCCAGGGCCGATTCCACCGAATCCACACACGCTTCAACGCGCACTCTCACGATCGTTCCTGTCCTCTCGTACGCGGCCGCGGTGACCGACACTTCGAGTGAGGTGGTCGGCGACCCGGCCGCCGACGCCCCCCCAATCACACCGCAAAAACCCACCAGAAACCCGCCTTCCACCATCAAGATGACCGCAACATCACTATTCCGGTCCGCCTTGGGGCTGTCACAGGCTAGCGTCTTCCGCCATCATACATGCTCGATGGCGGATCTCAAACGCGGAGCGGAGGGGGATTTCGCGGGCTTGGAGGTCCGACTCGAGACCGTTCGCGCGTTTAATCGCGGGGGTGATCTCCGGTCATGGCTTCAGGCGCTCGCCAGGACCGTATCGGTACGCGACATGCCAGAAGAGATGCAGATTCATGCGTGCCAACCATTTGCGCCCTGAGCCCGTGGTTGATTCCCCCACCTCGATGCTGGCGGATGGCATCCGCTATCTGCGCGGCGGCTCGCTCGACCGGGCACGTGCCTGCTTCGAGCAGGCGACGAGTAGCCGGGATCCGCGCATCCGGAGCGAGGCCCTCCGCCGGCTCGCCGACATCAAGCGTCGGCGAGCCGAGTGGGAAGATGGATTGATGTTGACCCGGCGCGCCCGGTCGGTCGCGCGCCGGGCCGGACTGCGCGAAGAAGAGGCCGCGGCGTTGAACATCGAGGCGACGATCCACCTGCAGAAGGGCGACTTCGAGCCGGCAGTCGCGCTCTATCGAGCGGGCCTGGAGCTGAAGCCAGGAGCGCGGCAGCGCGGGCTGATCTGCCAGAACCTGGGAACTGCCTACGCCCAGCATGGCCGCCTCGCCGAGGCCAGCGAATGGTACGCCCGCTCCGCCGCCGCATTCCGCGTGGCCGGGCAACGGCGGGAGGCGATGCTGGCGCTGATCAATCAGGGGAATCTGCAGATGGACCGCGGCGAGCTGGCCGAGGCCGAGAAGATCTTCCGGGACGGTCTCGCCTACATGAACGAGGATCCGAGTCCCGATACCGAGCTGCACGGCCTGATCGAGATGAACCTGGCGGAGGCGCTGGGTCGGCAGGGGAGTGAGCTGGACCACGCCCTCGACCTGGTCCTGAGTGCGACCGGCACCTTTGCCGCCTCGGAAAATCGGCCTTATCTGGTCGCCTGTCACCGGGTGCTCGCGCTGATCAGCGAGCGCCGCGGTGAGTGGGAGACCGCAATCAGCGCCCTCGAACATGGGCGCGACCTGGCCGCGGAAATCGGCAGCGGCCCCGAGGTTGTCAGGTTGGAACAGGAGCTTTCCCGCCTTCAGCGCGAAAGAGAACAGTCCCCCGCCCAGAGCACCGAGGCACCATGATCCCCATGCGCAAACTCCTCCGCTTCTCCGTTGTTGTTGCGTTCGCCGCGGTCTCCGGCTGCGGCGAGACGCCGGCCACCCCCCTCGAACCTGGTCCAGCGTCTGAAGATCTGATCGGCGGAGTCCTGCGACTCGTAGGAGAGACCCTGCCGGTCCTGAACACCGTGTCGAGCGCGACGATCGGCCCGGAGGGCGGCACGCTCAACATCGCAGGCGGACACTCGCTGTACTTCCCGGCCGGCGCACTCGCGCAGCCCACGACGATCGTGGCGGTGCGCGACCCATTGCAGCTGGTGGTTAACTTCTCTCCGGAAGGGCTCGTCTTCCCGGATAGCGCACGTCCGGTCCTCTCCTTTGACTACAGCACGGCGGGGCTGCTGACGCAGCTGAACGCGCTGAATCTCAACGTCGTCTACCTGGATGGGTTCCAGCTTCTGGACGTGCTGCCCACCACGGTGGACACGCAGGAGAAGGTCGTCCAGGCACAGCTGGAGCACTTCTCTACGTACGCCCTGGCCACCGACTGAACCCGGGCGAGGAACCGCTAACGCAGAACCAGCGGTAACGTAGAACCAGCGCTAGCGCAGTACCAGCGACAATGACACCATCACCTGGGAGGCCATGCCCAGGTGAGTGCGTCGCCGCGCGAAGGCTGCGTCGAGCTGCAGCAGGGTGAGGTCCAGGCCCAGGCCGCCGGAGAAGAGATAGCCGTCCGAGATCGCCGCGGCCCCACCCCGGACCGGCAGCCACGGTAGCGGGCGGTACTCGGCACCGGCGCCGACATGGGTGTTCGGAGACGGGCTGCGGTCATCCCCCACCTGCTGACGAACGTCCGCGGACACGTACAACTGCGGCCCGACCTCATAGCCGACGCCGGCCGCTACCACCGGCGAGTACCCGAGCTCACGAACCCGTGCTCGCACCCGCTCGGGAGCCTCTGCATAAGCGCGGGCGCGAAAGTCGGTTCGGCGCTCTTCGGAAGTGAGGGAGATCGTTCCCGGGCGGAAGAGTAGCTTGTCCTCGTCCCAGGAAAAGGTGTTGAAGAGGTTCTGAACCGAGAGCCCCGCCTGGAACCGCCCTTCCCGCCACGCCACGCCAGCATCCAGCCCCACCCCGCTTCCACGGTCGCCATCCCCCAGCCCGAGGTTCTCGTCTGACTGCACGACGGGGAATTCAACTGCGACCTGTACCGGATCCGCGCTGGCCGCTCCACCCAGGTCCATCGCGGTCATCATCGCGTGGCCTACGGTGTACTTGAGCGTCGCACCCACCGCCACCGCACGCTCCTCCGTCTCCACCAGTGCACGCCCATAGCCCAGCGCCGCAGTAGAAGCGGCCACGACATCGAGGGAGGAACCCGTCAGCTCGATCTCGGCGGGTTCGCCAGTGCGCCCGGCGTTTCCGAAGAGGAGGAGCTCGGCCGCGCCCGGCCCCAGGTCGGCCACTATGTCGGCCGTGGTGGAGAGCTGAAAGGCGAGGCCACCCATCTGCACGCTGAGATAGGTAAGCTCGCCTCCCGCCCATCCCCGCTCCCCGTTCGCGCGGTCGATACGCTCCAGCCACCGCTCGCGCACCTCGTGGGGCACCTCGGAGTCGTCGTAGTCCGCCAGGTCCCCAAGGCCGATCGGCCCCAGACCCGCCGATCCGCGCACCGTCGCCACGGAACCGGAGACACTCGGTCCGTCCGGCATCCCCAGCCCAGCCGGGTTGATGCTGAGGGCGCTGAAACCCCGCACCCCCGCCGTCTGGTTTCCTCCCATCCCGAGCACCCCGGCCGCCGGGTTGGGGAGCTGCGCGCTCAGCGGACTCGCCGCGAAGGCCAGGGCGAGCACGACCCATCGCGCACCCATACCAGCCAACCGGCTCACTGCTCCCTCCTCGACCCCACGACCATTTCGAGCGCGGTGGTGAGGCTCACCTCGTCGTCGGGTCGGATGACCGTGCCCTCATCCCCCGAGCTTACGCGCCCGGCGAACTCGAAGACCACTTCGGCCTGCCCCACAATCGCCCGAGCTTCATCTCGGGTCAGATCGATCCTCAGCTCGGAGCTCCCCGGGGCGACTTCCAGCGGCTTGGTGATCTGCGCTCCTCCGGCCGTAATGTGCAGATCGAGGTCGGCGGTGAGCTCAAAGGGGTTCTCCAGCTCGATCAACACCGCGCCGCCGCGCAACCTCTCCGCGGCGGCATCGTCGATCTCGTTGAGCGCCAGGAGGATCGGATCGCTGGCTACCTCACGGTCACGCAGCCGCAGACGCACCTCGGCGAGGGCGACTCGAGCGGAGAGCTCGAGCAGGAATCGGTCGGTGAGGTCGATTGTCACCGGATCGCCCGCCGGCGAGCGCAGCGTGGCCGTCACTTCCAACGGCGCTGCCACCTCCGCGGCGCGCAGCGGGAGTGTGCGTCGGAGGACGGTGCCCGGAGGCAACGCCACCTCCCTCCCATCAATCGAATCCCGTGCGAGCAGCGCGGATCCACTGCGGACTGTCAGCACCAGGGTGCCGGGTTCGTCCCCGCCCGGGCGCAGCGGATCGAACGGGAAGTCATGCTGGATGGCTATCGCCAGCTCGCCCCCCTCCAGCCGTGCGGAGATCAGCTCTTCCGGAAGGGGCACCCCGCTGGAGACCGAGACGTCGAAGGCTGGTTTGGGTACGGTGCGCCCGTCGAGCGGGCCGCAGAGGGGACATATCTCTCCCAGCGAACGGGTGACCGATATTCCCGGCAGCTCGAGCTCGAAGGCTTCGCCCTCGTCACCTCCGCCCGCATCGCCGGTCACGATCGACCGCGCGGTGATGGTGGTGCGATCCACGGGGATCACCCAGCGGGTGTCCCAGTCGGGCAGCTCGGTGGGCAGGTCGCAACTCGTGAGTGCGAGCCCCAGCAGGAAAAGCGATGTCCCGGCGGCACCTGAGCGGGGGACGGTCTGGTGCAACGGCAATGGAGGAGTCTATCTGGTGATCGGTGCTGGCTAGGCCAGGAGAAAGTGAATTCACGCGGATCGATGGAGATGCCCGACCGGGTGCTTCGGTCGTCGGCCATCTCCTTGTCGTCACGGATCGCGCTCACGGGAGTGCGTGCGGCAACGCACCGGCCATGCCACCACCCTCGGTCCGCGGCGTCCGTTCCTGGGACGCCGCCATCCCGCAAACGAACGTGATCGATCACGCCCCCACGTCGTCGTCCGATACCCAAGCCGTTGCGCCCCAGAGGGATGCCCGTGCAGACGGCGACTCGCCCCCGGTTTGCAGGGAGCGGCGACGAGAGCCCCGCGGGCACGCCCGCCACACCACCGCGATCGAATCGAATGGACACGCTGCTCCACGACCTACGCTACGCGATACGCCGCCTCACGCGCGCACCGGGCTTCACCTTCCTCGCCGTGCTGACCCTGGCGCTCGGCATCGGCGCGAACAGCGCCATCTTCAGCGTGGTCAATGCGGTCCTGTTGCGCCCGCTGCCCTATCCCCAGCCCGAGCAGATCGACCGCGTATTCAGTACGCGCCGCGGCGAGCACATCCCGCTCTCGGGTCCGGACTTCTTCCAGATGAAGGACGAGACTCGGGCCTACGAGTCACTCGCCGCCTTCACCTTCTCATTCCCGAACCTGACTGGACGAGGCGAGCCGGTGCGCCTGAATGGGGTCTCGACCAGCGCTTCGTTCTTCGACGTCCTGGGCGTGCGTCCCGTGCTGGGGCGGACCTTCACTGCGGAGGAGAACGAGCCCGGGAGGCATCGTGTCGCGGTGCTGGGTTACGCGCTCTGGGTGGAGCGATTCGGTGGGCGGTCCGACGTGCTCGGGGAGGTGATCCAACTCGACGGCGAGCCCTACGAGGTAGTGGGGGTGATGCCGGCTGGGTTCGACTACCCCGCGGGTCGGGAGATCTGGCTGCCGCTCGAGTACGTTCCCGCCATGCGCGACGACCAGAACCGCGCCGCGCATTTCCTCCTGGCCATCGGCCGACGCCGGCCGGGTGTCTCCACCGAGGAGGGGGCAGCCGATATCGCCGCCATCGCCGGCCGGATCGAGCAGGCCTTCCCCGAGCTGAAGTTCGGCTTCGGAGGGACCGCTGTCTCTCTGCGAGAAGAGATGGTCGGCGAGATCGAGACGCCGCTGATGCTCCTGCTCGGAGCGGTGGGGTTCGTGCTCCTGATCGCCTGCGCTAACGTGGCCAACCTGCTCCTGGCTCGTGCCGCGGCACGGACGGGCGAGCTGGCCATACGGACAGCCCTCGGAGCGGAGCGTGGTCGGCTGGTGCGTCAGCTCCTGACCGAGAGCCTGCTGCTGGGGCTGATCGGCGGGGCGCTGGGGCTGCTGCTGAGCATCTGGGGGACCGCTTGGCTGGTCTCCATGCAGCCCCAGGGCATCCCCCGGCTGGACGAGGTGCGAATGGATGGGGTGGTGGTGGCCTTCACCGTCGTGATCTCGTTCGGCACCGGACTGCTGTTCGGGCTCGTGCCCGCCTACCAGGTCACGCGAGGCAACCTCGCCGACGCCATCCGCGATCGCGGGCGTGGCGCACTGACCGGGCGCGGCGCCCAGCGGACGCGGGGCATACTGGTGGTGGTCGAGACCTCCCTCGCGGTCATGCTGCTCGTCTGCGCCGGTCTGCTGATCCGTAGCTTCGCGGAGCTCCGGTCGATCGACCTCGGCTTCCGCCGCGAGGGGGCATTGTTGTTCGACCTTGCGCCTCCGCGGGAAAGCTACCCGGACGAGGATCGGATCCGAACCTTCTACCAGGCGCTGGAGGAACGCCTTGCCGCGCTCCCCGGCGTCGTGAGTGTGGGCTCCTCCTCGTCCGTGCCCCTGAGCGGCTTCTACGCGGGCGGGCCGCTGGTGGTCGCGGGCAGGGGTGAGCCGCAGCCTGGCGAGGATAACGTCGTCCAGGTGCGCGCGATCACCCACGGTCTGCTGCAGGCGCTGGGGGTTCCCGTGCTCCGAGGTCGAGGCTTCCAGCCCGAGGATCTCCCCGGCTCACCGCGCGTGGTGCTCCTCACCGAGGCCGCCGCCGCCCACTTCTTCCCGGATGAGGATCCGATCGGAAAGCAGGTGGCCATGATGTCCCCCGACGAACCGGAGTGGATGGAAGTCGTGGGCATCGTAGGGGACGTGCGCGCATCGGAGGTAACCCTCGAACCTGAACCCGCCATCTACGTCTCTCAGACGCAGCAGCCGCAGCGACAGATGACGCTCGTGGTGCAGACGAGTGGCGACCCGGAAGCGTTCATCCCGCTGGTCCGGCGCGAGCTGCAAGCGCTCGACCCCAACCTTCCGCTCTTCAACACCCGGACGATCGAGGATGTCGTCGACACGGCGGTGTCCCAACCGCGGTTCTACATGCTCCTGCTCACGCTTTTCGCCGGAGCTGCGCTGGCACTCTCCGCTGTCGGAATTTTCGGGGTGATGTCCTACGTGGTCACTCAGCGGACGCGCGAGATCGGCATCCGCATGGCGCTGGGCGCCGCGCCCGGCCGCGTGCTGAACAGCGTGGTCGGCGGGGCGATCGGTCTCGCACTGGCGGGCGTCGCGATCGGCATCGCAGGCGCATTGTTCGGCGGCCGGCTGCTTTCCGCACTCCTGTACGGAGTGAGACCGACCGATCCGGCAACCCTTGCCGCTGTGGCCGTGCTGCTCACCGGTGTCGCCGCTCTGGCGAGCTACTTTCCTGCAAGGCGAGCTGTACAGGTTGACCCAATTGTCGCGCTCCGAAGCGACAGTGAATGAACACCAAACTCAGGAGGCGGCAAATTTCGCCGCGCGGAAGGGAATGCGGCAGGAATTTCCGGCAGAATCGACCGGGCGGCGGGAGGTTCGGAGCTCGGCTATAATCCGGTATTTATTTGCACAAAAACGACTTAGAGGTCATGAGCAGAACCCGCATCGGAACGGTACACGGCGTGCCTGAGGGGCTGGGCGACCTGATGTTCCGAGTACCCGCGCACGACCGGAATCGCTCATGCACGCCGACACCGTCTCGACCACGACCCCTGCCGCCTCCGTCCTCATGCCCGGCGCGCCGGGGAGCGAGGATCGGGAGGCACTGATCGCGAGCCACCTTGGACTCGTCCACCACGTCGCCCGGCAGATCTCCCGCCGCCTCGCGGTGGACGTCGATTTCGACGAGCTGATCAGCGCGGGGACGATCGGCCTGATGAACGCCGTCGACTCCTTCGACGCGGACCGGGGAGCTGCTTTCAGCACCTTCGCGGCCCCTCGCATCCGGGGGGCGATCCTGGACGAGCTGCGGCGGCAGGATCATGTACCGCGGTCGATTCGGCGCAAGATGAAGGACCTCGCCGCGGCCCGTGAGGCGCTCACCCGGGATGACGGGCGCCCTCCCACGGACCAGGAGATGGCCGACTACCTCGAGATCGACCTGGACACCTTCTGGCGCTGGCAGTCGGAGGTGGAGTGCTCCTTCTTCCTTCCGCTCGACCAGCCGGTGGACGAGGACAACCCACGCGCCGGGACCGCCTCTCAGACAGTCGCGGGCGCCACCGCCGAGATGATCGAGAACGAGATCAACCTCCAGGAAGAGGTGGAGGTGCTCCGCGAAGCGATCATGGGGCTGAAGGAGCAGGAGCGCATCGTCCTCTCCCTCTACTACTTCGAGGAGCTGAAGCTGCACGAGATCGGCGCGATCATCGAGCTGACCGAGTCGCGCGTCTCGCAGATCCGCAGCCGCGCCGTCGCGAAGCTCCGGGCTCGC
Source organism: Longimicrobiaceae bacterium (assembly GCA_036375715.1). Lineage (NCBI taxonomy): Bacteria > Pseudomonadati > Gemmatimonadota > Longimicrobiia > Longimicrobiales > Longimicrobiaceae > Longimicrobiaceae bacterium. The sequence continues at coordinate 26,224 of DASVBS010000080.1, forward strand.
ATCTCGAACCTGCGCGAGATGGCCGCCTGAGGCGAGTCCCGCGCACGGCGTCAGGCTCTGCCCCGCCCCACATAAGCGGAAGGCAGCGGCTGCGAAGCCCCGTCATCGACCCGATGGCGGGGGCTTCTGGTTGGGATCCCGGAGGGGTCAGCCGCCTGCCTCGGCCACGATGGCTTCGAGCTGCTCGGCCCGGTGGTCGCAGGTGTGGCGCGCCCTGATGGTCTCCAGGCCACTCTCCGCAAGCCGTGCGCGCGCCTCTTCGTCCCGGCTCAAGTGCTGGATCTGCTCACGCATCTCGGTCGGGCTCTGGACCGGCAGATAGTCCTGGCCGGCGCGGAAGAGCCCCTCCACATCGGGCCAGGGGGTGGACAGCAGCGGGATCCCGCAGGCCAGCGCTTCGAACGGGCGGATGGTGGGGATACCCGGAAGGAGGTCGAGGTACGGACCGCGGGGAATGTGGAGAGTCATTCGCGCCCGCGCGAAGGCCTCCGGTACGCGATAGTTCGGGATCCACCCCCGGAACTCGATCCCTGCCTCTTTGATCCGTCGCAGCCCTTCCGGAGGGTAACGCACACCATGCACGGCGAAGCGCAGCTCGGGTAACCGACGAGCCGACTCAACCAGGTACTCGTCGATCTCGCGAGTGCGCTCGTCGTCACCCCAGTTGCCGATCCACACCACGTCGTCGAGCTCACCTTCCGGAGCGGGGCGCGGGTAGAAAACCGAAGTGTCCGCGCCCTCGTGAAAGGTCCACACCCGGCGTGGGCCGAAGTCGCGCCGGTATACCTCCGCCAGGGACTCGCCATACGCGAGCACACCGTCGTAGTGCTGCAGGTTGAATCGAGCCGTCTGCCAGGGCACGGTGGCCGGACGATGATGGGTGTCGTGGAAGAGGAGGAGAAAGTCGTCCCGCCGCCTTCGAACATAACCCACCGCTCCGACCAGCTCCGGCTCGTTGAACTCGTGGACGATGACCACGTCGGCGCCACGGGTCAGCTCGTCCGTGCGTTCCAGGATCTCCTCCCAGGGCCCGTAGGTCCGGACTTCCAGGTCGGGGAAGAGGCGGGCGAATTCGACGATCGGTTCGTGTCCGTGGTCCCGGATCAGCTCTTCCGTCGACCAGTTACGCGCGCGCTCCACCGCGAGCACCTGGTGCCCTCGCCGCCTGAGCGAGCGCAGCAGCCCACGCAGGAAATGCGCATTACCGTGGCTCCAGTCGCTCACCACGGAGTGGGCAAAGAGGACGAGGTGCATGGCGGTGGAAATTGGAAGCTAGAAGCTAGAAGCTAGAAGTTAGAAGCCATACCCTTCCCCGAACCTCACCTTCCTGGTCTCCTCTTCCTTCCCTGTCGGGGTTGCCAGAAGGGTGTACAACTCGGGTCTTCTGGCCCGCAGCCACCGGCGGCCGGAGGAGAGCGGTTGCTGCGAGGCGTCGAGGTCGGCGATCACGAGGTCGTCGCCCAGCGCCGTGGATTCCGCAATCACCTCGCCGTACGGATCGAGAACCATGGCGTTGCCGGTTCTCACCTCATCGTCGTCCAGGCCCACTCCGTTGCTGAAGATCAGAAAGAGGCCGTTGTCGTGGGCCCGGCTCGGTAGCCAACGCATCAGCCATGCGCGCCCCTTGGGTCCCTGGAACTCCGCCCGCAGCCGCTCTGGGTCCATGTCGCGGCGCACCCAGAGCTCCGGGTCGATCCGCTTCATCCCGCGCGGGCTGACCGAGTCGCACCCGCCGGTCTGGTGGGGCGCCAGCAGGATCTCGGCGCCGAGCAGGGTGGTGATGCGGGCGTTCTCGACGAGGTTGTTGTCGTAGCAGATGAGCACGCCAACCCGGCAGCCGTGCGGCGTGTCGAACACGGTGTAGCGGTCCCCCGGCGATAGATGTTCGCTGACGAAGACGTGCAGCTTGCGGTGCACGGCATACCTGCCGTCGGGCATCGCCACCAGGTACGAGTTGTACAATCGCCCCTCCCTGTCCCGCTCCACCAACCCGGCCCCGATGGTGATCCCCAGCGCGTGTGACAACTCGATCAACTCGCGCGAGACGGGTCCGTCGGGGATGCTCTCGGCGAGGGCTTCGACGCCCTCACGAGGAAGCTTTCGCACGTGCCAGTAGCCGGTGAGGCACATCTCCGGGCAGGCGAGGATTTCCGCTCCCGCCGCGGCAGCCTCCTCGGCGAAGCGGCGTACCCGGGCGAGGTTGCGCGAGATGTCGCCGGGAGCGTGCTGGAACTGCGTGGTGGCTACGCGGATGTCGCGCATCATTGAATGGAGTGCGGGTGAGTGCATCAAAGCCACATCCTCGGCAGCGATCTCTGCCTCCGCAAGCATCCTCTTGCGCGGCGCAGCGCGAGCCCTATCTTCCCCAGCGCTTGAAATTGATTCTCAAACGCAAGGGAGGAATTGGTGCGCAGCATTTCGGGGCTGTTGGTGCTGGCGGTTGCATTCGCCGTCCTGGTGGGAAGCGAGCCGCTGGGGGCGCAGCAGCCGGCGGTGACGGTTCGCGGTCGGATCGTGGACGAGCGTGGCGCGCCGGTAGCGGGAGCCACCGTGCACGTGCGAGGGGCAGCCGAGGAGGCGGCCGTGACGGATCCGCTCGGCTCGTACGAGCTGGGTCCGTTGCCGCCCGGAAGCTACCGGCTGGTGGTGACCGGCGCCGGCTACCGGACCACGGAGAGGCGGATCGAGGCGCAGGCTTCGACGGTTCAAGCAGACGTGGTGCTGGCCGCCGAACCTCTGTCGCTGGCGCCCCTGCAGGTGGTCGCGGCGACACGAACCGGCACGGCCGCGGCTACTCTGCCGGTGAAGGTCAACGTGGTGGAGCAGGCCGAGGTGTCGCTCCAGCGCAGCCTCGCCACCAGCCCGACGGAGATCCTGGCGAACCTCATTCCCAGCTTCTCGCCCCCCCGGCAGAAGCTATCCTCCGCCGGTGAGAGCTTCCGCGGACGGCGCCCGCTGTTCCTGATCGACGGCGTGCCGCAGTCCAATCCCCTGCGCGACGGTCGCCGCGACGGCTTCACCATCGACATGGAGGCGATCGAGCGGGTCGAGGTGATCTTCGGCGCGAACGCCATCCAGGGGCTGGGGGCGACCGGCGGGATCGTCAACTACGTGACCGTCAGCCCTCCAGTGACGGGGGAGCTGATGCAGCGCGCCTCCGTCGCCACCACCAGCGGCGACGGCTTCGATGACGACGGCCTCGGCTGGAGGGCACACTACCTGGCGGGCAAGCGATGGGACCGGTTCGACCTGCTCGGCTCCTTCAGCTATGAGCACCGGGGCCTTCAGTTCGACGGACGCGACCGCCCCATCGGCGTGGACAACGTGCAGGGAGACGTAGCCAACTCCCACAGCCGCAACTTCTTCGCGAAGCTGGGCTGGGAGCCGACCGCGAGTCAGCGACTGCAGTTGATGGTCAACGACTTCCGCCTCGCCCAGGAGGGGGAGTTCGAGCTCGTCCCCGGAGACCGGGCGAACGGCATCCCCGCAACCGCCGTAGCCGCCCACCCGGAAGGCGTCGAGCCGATCAACGACGTCACCACGGCTTCGCTCGACTACGAGCACGGCGACGTTGCCGGCGGCCGGCTCTCCGCCAAAGTGTACGTCCAGGATTTCCGGGCGCTCTTCGGCGGCGGCCGCTTCGATTCGTTCCAGGATCCCCGCATCGCACCGATCGGCGAGCTCTTCGACCAGTCGGAGAACAACTCGCAGAAGTACGGGGCGCGGCTGACTTACGCCCTGGATCACATCGCCGGGGCGCCGGTCGGGCTCATCTCCGGCTTGGACTTCCACCGCGACCGCACCTTCCAGCGGCTGGCGCACACGGACCGCAACTGGGTGCCGGAGACCACCTTCCTCAACTACGCCCCGTTCGCCCAGCTCGACCTTGACGCCACCTCGTGGCTGTCACTCTCGGGAGGACTGCGCTGGGAGCTGGCCGAGCTGGACGTACCGGACTACACACCGCTCGCGGCCAATCGGCCGGATTACGAGCTGATCACCGTCACGGGCGGAAGCCCGGGCTTCGACGAGCCGCTCTTCAACGTCGGAGCGGTGGTCAACCCGATCGAAGGACTGCGCTTCTACGGCACCCTGTCGCAGGCGTTCACCATGCCCGACGTGGGGAGGGTACTGCGCGCGGTGTCCGAGCCGGGAACGAGCGTCGAGAGCTTCCTCGCCCTCGAACCAATCAAGACCGACAACCTCGAGTTTGGCGGCACATACGGCAGCGATCGGGCGCTGGTCGGCGTGACCTACTTCGAGTCCGAGGCGGAGATGGGCTCCCGCCTGGTGCCGAACTCGGATGGAATCTTCCAGGTGATGCGCCAGCCGACGCGCACCAGCGGCTGGGAGGTCACCGGCCGGGTGGCGCCGAGCCCCATGCTCGCCCTGCACGGCGGCTACTCGATTCTCGAGGGCTCTTTCGACGGGGATGGAGACGGGAGCCTCGAGTCGGACCTGGGTGCGGCGGACATCGGGCCGAACCGACTGAACCTGGCGCTGGACCTGACCCCAGGCGGGCGCCTCAGCGGCCGGCTGCAGACGCTGACCTTCTTCGACCGCGACTTCCGCGACGGAGCGGGCGAGCTCACGGCCCAATTCGACGGCTACACCACCGTGGACGCTTCGCTGGGCGCAGATCTTGGCCGCTCCAACCTGACTCTTTCCGTCTCGAACCTGTTCGATGAGCAGTACATCACCTATTACGGGCAGGCGGCGACCGACCTCGCCGACCGGTACTTTGCCGGGCGCGGCCGGACGCTCACGCTCAGGCTCGAGACGCGCTTCTAAGGCGGCCTTCGCTCGACGGCTGACGCGCCAGCTCCACGCCTGGGTGGGGCTGGCGCTCTCCGTGGCGATGTTGGTGCTGGCGCTGACCGGCTCGGCGCTGGTCTACAAGGAAGCGTACTGGCGGCTGGTCTATCCCGAGCTGCGAGTCGCGGCACCGACACCGACGCCCGAGGAGCAGGCGGCGGCCATCGAGGCGGCAGCGGACGCGTTCGGAGAGCGGTTGCGATCCGTGAAATTTCCCGAGCCGGGGGTGGCTGGCTACCACCTCTACCTCGAAGGGGGCGAGGCATTCCTCTCGATCGGAGACCACCGGGTCATCGACGAGTGGGGCTCGCGGGATCGCCTGATGAGCTTCCTCTTCGACCTGCACGCGCACCTGCTGGCAGGCGAGGCCGGCGAGCGGGTCGGCGGAGTGATCTCGCTGCTGGGGGTGTTCCTGGCCGTTACGGGGCTCGTACTCTGGTGGCCGGCGCGACGGCAGTTTCGTGTGCGGCACCTGCTGCCGAGTGGAGTCCGTCGTCGCGACCTCATCGCCTGGCACCGCAACCTCGGCCTGGTGAGCACCCCGATTCTGTTGGTCATCCTCCTCTCGGGCAGCGGGCTGGTCTTCTACGCTACCGCGGGGAAGCTCCTTAACCGACTCTTCGGTGATCCCCCGCACACGGCCTCAGCTCCTCGCAACGAACCGCGTCCGCCGGTTCAGCCGGCGGATGCCGGGATCCTGCTTCGGGTGAAGGAGGAATTCCCGGAAGCCCGCCTGGTGTTCTACTACCCACCCGGCGCGGCAGCCGGGCACCACGAGTTTCGGCTGAAGCAGCCGTGCGAGCTCCATCCCAACGGCCGATCGTACCTCTACCTGGACGGGGCAGGACGCGTACTCGCCAAGGAAGATGGCTGCGCGATCGCGCCGGGACAGGTCGCGCTCCATGCCACCTATCCCCTCCATTCGGGCAAGGTCGACAGCGCGCTCTACCGCCTCGCGGTGTTCCTGAGCGGCCTCGTCCTCGCGGCCCTGTCCGCTAGCGGTGCGATCGCGTACGCCCGCAAGCTGGGCTGGCTGGGACGATCCTGATCATCCCTGGTCCTCGAACTTCAGTCCCAGCCGCTCCGCCAGCCGCTGAGCGTCGCGCGGGGCGTGCACCTTGGCGTCGTTGTCGAAGTAGATGTAGGCGTCGCGGCTACGGTGACGCCGCGGGGGAAGGTCGGTGCACCGCCTCGCATCGGGCGGCTCCTTCCCCGCCTGCCAGAGACGGATCCGCTCCGCCCACCAGTCCAGCTCCTCGTCGGTGTAGCGGCTGGCGTAGGTCTCCTGGGAGCCGTGCAGGCGCAGGTAGACGAAGCCGGCGGTCACCTCCTCGGTGGAAGGCCAACTGGCGCTGTCAGAGAAGACGATGGCGACGTCGTACCGCCGGCAGAGGCGCACGAACGGCTCGCAGAAGAAGCTCTCGTGACGCGGTTCGATCGCGTGCCGAAGCTTCCGCTTGCGGCGCGACGTGGTCCAGGCCCGCCCGTTCAGCCGATGATCGTGACGCTTTGCGATCCTCGCCGCCTCGGCCGTGTCCCGCGGCAGGGCCGAGAAGAACTCTTCGATCCTCTCTTCGTCGAAGCGGAATCGTGGTGAGAGCTGCCACAGTAGCGGACCGAGCTTCTCCTCCAGACGCAGGATCCCGGAAGCCAGGAAATTCGCCAGCGCAGACTCGATGTCCCGCAGCTTCTTGTTGTGCGTGATGTAGCGGCTCCCCTTGACCGCGAAGCGGAAGCCGTCCGGCGTCTCCTCGTACCAGCGCTGATAGGTATCGGGTTTCTGGAGGGAGTAGAAGGATCCGTTGATCTCGATGCTGTTGAGGTGGCGGCTGGCGTACCACAGCTCACGGCGCGCGGGTAGCCCCTTGGGATAGAAGTCCTTGCGCCACCCCGCGTACGTCCACCCGGAGATCCCCACGCGGAGATCCGGCATACAGCCCTCCTGAAGGTCGTCCGCGAAGGCAGAGGGCGGCGGCCGCCGCCCACGCTATGGGGCACGACCCACGCAACCCGCGCTCCTCAGCCTCCCGACAAACGAAAACCCCCGGCGGGCGAACCCGTCCGGAGGTCTTGGGGAATCCGCAAACGAAGACTCTTCTCAGAGGCCGGTCGCCTCGAACGTGCCGAACACGATGGGCTGTCCCGTGGTGCTGTCGACGGCGCGAGCCTCCAGGCGGTTCACTCCCGGCTCCTCCCCGAGGGTCCACCAGTCCCGCGCGAAACCTTCTTCGTTCGTCACCCCCGCCCCGGCATAGACTGAACCTCCGCCAGCCACGACCACGAAGTTGACGATCTGGTTCGCGACGGGCCTGCCGAGCCCGTCCAACACCTGCACCACCACCGGATCGGGCAGCTCGCTCCCGGCGGGGGCCTGCTGCCCGCCGCCGATGAGCACCGCCGTGATCGGTCCTGCCGTCTCGAGGCTGTCCACGACTCCGGCGCGGCTGCACCCGGCGAGCCAGCCGATCGAGAGAACCAGGACAGCAGGAATGAACTTCCTGAAGATGGTCATGGAGATGCGTCGTTCTCGGAAATCGCG